>OZ245034.1:0-7500 GCA_965224055.1 Myxococcota bacterium
GCCCGTCCATCACAACGATGTCGCCCTCATGGAGGGTCGGGCCGAGGACCTCATCCAAGTAGGCGATGAACCGCGGTCCATCGAACTTGCCTTCAACAACGTGGGTTGCCCGGACCCCGTCGAGGGCAATCGCGCCGACGATGGTGATGTTCTTGCCGTACTTCGGAGCGATCAACGTGGGCTTTTCTCCGCATGGAGCCCATCCGTACGGACGATTCAGGTTGGTTCGGAACCCGGATTCGTCGATGAACACGAGCTTGTCCACGGCGAGGTCCGATTGGTTCTCGATGAACTCACGGCGGGCCTCGACGACGTCCGGTCGCCGCGACGCAGGAGCCCTCAGAGCCCCCTTTTTCGCGTGATGCCCATGCGGGCCAGGCATCTTCCCATCGTCCTGACCGAGACCCGCACCCCTCGCTCGTCCGCGTACAGATCGGCGAGTTCCTGGAGCGTGGAATCTGGGAGATCGTCCAGGACGGACCGGATCATCTCCTCGCCTTCCTCGTCGATCCGGCGCTTGTGTCTCGCACCGCCCATCGGCTTCGGTACGACGTCCCCAGTGTCTCGCTCGAGCGCGACCCACCGTACAACACTGGCTCTCCCAACCTTGAACCGCTCCGCGATCGCGTCGTATGTACCTTCGCCTTCGTTGAACGCGTTCACCTGTCTCATCCCCGCCACCAACAACGCTGGGGCCGGGATCTGTCTCTCGCTGGATGACCGCATCCCGATGACCGACACCGGTCCTGCCACTGGGACAGCGGCGTAGCCGCGTGGCCGGAGGCCACACCAACCGCGGGGGTCCGGGGGAACGGCAGTGACGGGGCGGAAGCGCAGCGGACGCACCGTCACGGCCGCCGTTCCCCCGCTCAGCCCACAGGGGCGCGGTACAACCAGCCCGTGCTCGTGCTCCACCACGAAGGACCGCGTCCGGGACATGGCTGGCATCGCCATGGGACCACGTCGAAGGCCCTCTTCATCTTCGACGAGGGCCAGCTGCGCCTCGTGCTCCTTCGGAAGCAGCGCTGGCTGCACGTTGCATCCGGAACGACCCGTCACGACCGGCCGTTCTGGGACATCCCGCACCGCGCCTTCGCCATGGACGTCGTCGTGCTCACCCTCGCCGCATGGCTCGTCGTCGGTGCGGGGCTGCACAACACCGACTGGCCCTGGACCAAGGCCAGACCCGCACGCAGGACGGTCCAGCGATGGGCCAGCCACCTCGCGCCCCACGCCGACGCATGGCTTCAGCAGGCTCGGGCGCGCATCCTCGACTTCGTCGCGCCACGACCCATGGAAGAGCTCCTCCCGGCGGGGGGAATCCCCCCACCGAGAAGAGTGCGCGCGTTCAACCAGGGCAACGTCCACACCGCCTGCAAGCTTCGTGACGTCGTCTGGCTACTCAAAAACGTAGCGCAATCCCTTCCTATCCCGCTTCTCGATCTCCTGGGCGTGGCGCGCTGGAGGTGGCCATGAAGCTCCACATTCACCGACCAGCCTGATCCACCCCCAGCGGTGGAGATGGCGCACTGCGGTCGCTCCTTCCGGCCACGATGGCCCGGAGCCCATCCCACAGACGGTGTCGTCGATCCGAATTCCGAGCTTCGCGACCCTCGGATTCCCCAACCCCGGAGGAATCCATGCCGATGAAGAAGCCCCCGTCCGAACTGGCCCTGTTGCGGTTCCAGGTCATCAGCGCCTACCTCAGCCTCGACCCGCCGCGCGGACAGCGAACCGCCGTCCTGCAGCAACTCGCCGACAAGACCTGGACCCTGCCCGATGGACGAACCGTCCAGTTCGCCGCAGAGACCCTGCGCGGCTGGGTCCGTCGGTTCCGCAATGGCGGTCTCGAGGCCCTGGAGAACGCGTCTCGCAAGCGGCCCGGCGTCCAGGTCCTCGACGACAACCAGAAGACCCTGATCTGCCGCCTCAAGCGCGATGTCCCGTCCCGCTCCCTCGACCGCATCATCGAGATCGCCGAAGACACCAACCTCATCGAACCGGGTGTCCTGTCCCGCTCGACCGTGCACCGCGTGCTCCGGGCACACGGGCTGTCCAGGCGAAAGCGCGCTGAGACCTCGACCGATGACCTCGATCGCTTCGAAGCCGCCTTCCCCAACGACCTCTGGCAGTCCGACATGCTGTCCGGCCCCTGGCTGCCCGACCCCGACAACCCCGGGAAGCGCAAGAAGGCCTGGCTGCACGCCTGGCTCGACGACCACTCCCGCCTGCTCATCGCCGGCCGCTGGGCGTTCAAGTCCGACCTGCACGTTCTCGAGCTGTCGTTCCGTGAAGCCCTCCGCCGATGCGGACTTCCCAAGCGCGTCTACTACGACAACGGCGGACCCTACATCAGCCACCACATGAAGCAGATCGTCGGCGTCCTGAGTAATCAACGGCCGATCTACACCACCGCCAACCGCCCGGAGGGTCACGGAAAGATCGAGGCCTTCAATCGCTTGTGTCGCGCCGCGTTCGTCGACGAGGTGAAGGCGTCTTCGATCACCACTCTCGATGAGCTGAACACCGCGTTCAACGCCTGGAAGGACCTCAAGTACAACCGGCGTCCGCACAGCGAGGTCGGACAGACTCCGTGGGATCGCTGGCGCGCGGAGCCCGACCGCATCGAGACCGTCTCCGAGCGGCTGATCACCGAAGCCTTCCTGTTCCGGACGAAGCGCACGACCGACAAGTCCGGCGTACTGAAGCTGTTCAGCACCCAGTTCCAGGTGGGCCCGGAGCTGGCCCGGCGGCGCGTCGAGGTGCGCTACGACCCCGAGCGGATGGAGACCATCGAGGTCTGGCACGGGGACACGTTCCAGGAGCGGGTCCGACCGCTGGAGGTCACGCCAAACCGCATACCGCGAGCGGAGCAGGACCCCATCGAGCCTGCGCCAGACGGCCCGGTCGTGGACTGGCTCGGCCATCTGGCCGACCAGCACGAGCCGATCCCCGAGCACGACACCATCGAGGCCGCCCTCGCCGAGCGCCGCCAGCAGGACGCCGCGGTCGCGGACGTCTTCGAGCGCCTGCTCGATCCCGAGGTCTACGACGAGGGCGAGGTCCACGAGTTCATCGGTCGGTACGGTCCCTTCGAGCCCGAGACCATCGAAGAGCACGTGCGCTTCGCCATCGAGATCGGCGGTTCGGACCAGCACATCCACACGGTGCTGTCGGGTCTTCGCAAGGCGCTGGGAGGTGTGGCATGAACACGCCCACCGTCCCGCCCGCGCAGAAGCGCAGGCTGCAAGCGCACTTCGGCTTCACGGGCCTTCCGTTCCGGAAGAACGTCAAGGCGCACAACATGTTCGACTCGCAGTCCCAGCGCGAGCTGCGCCACGGCCTGCACCTGTGGCTCGAGGTCCGCGGCCTCGGCCTGGTCACGGGCCCCAGCGGAGTCGGCAAGTCGATCTCGTTGCGGCGCTTCGTCGGCGAGCTCCCGAGCGATCGATACGCGGTGCATCACTTCGGTCAGATCCCGACGACGCCGATGGGCTTCCTGCGGGCGTTGGCGCGTCACCTGGAGCTTCGGTCCCGGCTCCATCTGGCCGACCTGTTCGAGGACATCCGCGAAGCCCTGGCGCGTCACGAGGACGAGCACGGCACGCATCCGGTCCTGGTCCTGGACGACGCAGAAGGGATGCGGTCGGCGACGCTGGATCTGGTTCGGCGGCTCACCGCGCACGAACTGGACGGCCGTGAGCCGGTGAGCATCCTGCTGGTCGGTACGGAGCGGCTGCTGGACACGCTTCGCGACCCGGTGCTGAACCCGCTGCGCAACCGCTTCGGCTACGCCCACCAGCTGCGCGCCTTCGGCAGGGAGGACGCCCAGAACTACGTGCGGCATCACGTCACGGCGTCGGGCGGGATGGACGCGCTGTTCTCGGATTCAGCGGTGACCGCGCTCTTCAACGGCTCCCAGGGCGTGCCTCGCCAGCTGAACCAGCTCGCGCTGCAGGCGCTGATCGAGGCCGTGGTGCAGGGCCACGATGCGGTCGACGGACGGCTGATGAAACGCGTGATGAAGGCGCACCCGCTCTACGCGGCGACGCGCGGCGGGTAGTCCAACCCGGGACACGGACGAGCAGCGTGTTTCACGCGGTGGAGACGGCGTTCTTCGTCCGCCTGGAACACGCTGAATGCCCGTGTCCCACGGCTGTCTGGCGCTGCCCAGTGGGACACGCCGCAATCGCGGATCCCACGTGCACCACCGGTGGACGAGGCTGGGATTTCAGCGGGCCGGGAGGCTGGTACGAGACATTCACCACGCGCCAGCGCAATTCCACCGGGTATGCTCCAGCCATGTCGCCTCCGTGGCGACCAGATCACACGCCGGGATCTCGCGATCAACCCGTCCTCACGCCTCGGTCACCGGATCAACCTGAACGACACGGGGTGTATGCCCGCATCTCCGGGCAGTTCGGGGCCTCCGTTCTCTTGGCCGTCAAGACCTTCGAAGAACGGCTTTCGGAACGGGGGGATCTCGTTGTGCGTCGACCCGCCGTCCACCAGACGAAGCGAACGAGGAACGCCGCGGGTGCGTGCCCCGTGTGCCGGCCCCCGACCAGCGGCGCGCTCACTTGCGCTCGCCATCCTCGCGTGTACCCGACACTCCTCGGAGCCGAGGCTACGCGAGCGAACCACCTGGAACCAGGGTGCTCCGATCAATTCTGCGCTCGACGCTGCGCTGGGGACTTTGCAGAGCTCGTCGGCCATGACGCCAACGACGTGCTCGACACAACTTCCGCGGATGCCCGACCCTGTTTGCCTGCGGGGCTCCCCGGCGACATCGGCCCTGACTCCGCGCCACGGTCGTCGACGCCGTCTGCCGATGCTGATTGATCCCACGCCGCACCTGCGTTCATCTCGCTCGAGCGTGTACCGACTCCCGCAGGACCGTGAATGCCGACCCAGCTGACGGCGGTTCACGCTGCAGCGTTCGACGTACAGCGACGGGTTCGATCGGCCAGGTGCGCGCTCGCTGGCCTCGCGTCTTGGATGGGGAGCTCGAGATGCTGCGTCCGCCACGGTCGGTCCCCCTGCGATGCGCTACGCGGCTCAGCACTCGGCGGACTCTCGTCGACGAACGTTGGGAAGTGCCATGGAGAACCGCTCGGTCGTGTCGCACACGCTGGACGGAGCTGTCGAGCAACGCCGCTGTGCGGTTTCCGTCGGGAGGCCGGTGGCCGGAGACCACCTGTTTCGCCGACTCGGTCGTTGTCCTACCGTCCAGGATGGGCAGGTTGGCGCCATCTCCGTCGAGCGAGGGACACCGTGCGCCGGTCGCGGTCCGGAGTCGCAACCACTGGATCGCGTACCGCGGCTCGCTGGCCGCCGTCGCCCGCTCGTCTAGAGCGAGACGTCCTGTATCCCCTTCCACACCCCTTCGAAGGCGTCTTGGCATGGACGGTGCCACGATGAAAGGCTCGAGTTTCGGACCCCTGCGCGTGCTTCCATAGCCGCGGCAGCTCCAGGAGGGTCGTACGGGGCCACGGTCTCGACGACCCCCAGGTGCCACCCCGACCGACCCTTGCAGGCAGTCGACGGAGTCGTTCACCTTGACCAGCCGGGCGACGAGGTACCCGACCTCGATCAGGCCGCGAAAGGTGTCGTTGTCTCTTCGCGGCGTGTCGTGACGTGACAGCGCCGATCACCGGAGTTCCGCCGGCCCACCCTCGCAAGGGAGGGATGAACCGACCGAATTACATCATTGGAGTGTCTTGTCGCGTTCGGGTACCCCGGAAAATGTGCTCGTTCCTCGCCGCATTTCGGGGGCACCGCTCTGTTGACCGTGTTGACCGTCAAGACAGTTGATGGTCGGCCCCCGGCCCCAGCAGGCCCGCTCACCAGCGTCCGACACCCTCGCGTATGTCCGATCCTCCTCGGAGCTGACGGTTCCCGAGCGATCCATGGGGGAACCAGCGTGCTCCGAGGTACTCTGGCGCTCGAGGCTGTGACTCGCACGGGGCGATGGCGGGTTGGGCAGGTCAACCATGCACGCCCCCACGCGACGACCGACACCCCCCTCCCTCGGCCGGCTCCGGTCTTGGCGGTCAGATGAAGGAGCCCACAGCCTCGAGCATCCTGGCAACCGCGTGACGGAGACGTGTCGGGCCCGGAGACGATCCGCTTCCGAGTGCAACGCGGATCCCCCTTGCGCAGCTCACCACGGAGCACCTCACCGAACGGGGCCTGGCTGACCCTTCCGTCGCCCGACGAGGCTCGTCAGGCGCGCTCCCCGAGCACGAGGCACCTGGTGTCTCGGCAGGAGGATCACGAACGCGATCCCCAACCGCGAGATCCCCGACGAGCTCCAGCGGCTACTTTCCGGCGCGTGTCGTTCCGAGAAAAGACAGTTTGGCGGTCGGGGGTCGCCCGCTGGAGTATGGGGCCGACCCGAGAACCGTCCGCCGGCGCAGCACGGGAATCGTCCGTTCGACAGCGGGCGCGATCTCGTCGATCCTTGACGCACCCGACCGGGTCGTTAAGACCGGGGGCGCTCGAAGGGGCGATGGGGCCACCGCGCTCCGCTCCTTGACAGTGTCGACCGGTTCATTAGAAGCGTCGGCGCTCGAAAGAGCAGCGAGGCACCCGCCTCGTCCTTGACGGTCTTCGGTTCTCTGTTAAGAGGCTGGGCCCGTCGGGGGAACGAAGAGCAGCGATGCTCTTCTGCTTGACAGGCATCAGGTCCACGATAGCTGGGCGGGGTGTCTGCGAGCGACTGACGCAAGCAGTCGGTCTTTGAAATCCAAGCAGAAGGATTGGTGGTGTGCCACCAGCACAGGAAGCCTTCGGGCAGAATGTGTAGGGTGGACAGCAACCGCAAGGTCGCAACGTCGATTCCGTGATGCACAGCATCACACAAATAGAGCCAAGTCCTTGTCCTGTCTACGGATGGGTCAAGGCGCCAAAAAGATCAAACTGGAGAGTTTGATCCTGGCTCAGAGCGAACGCTAGCGGCGGGCTTAACACATGCAAGTCGAGCGCCTCACTTCGGTGAGGAGCGGCGAACGGGTGAGTAACACGTAGGTGATCTGCCCCGGGGTGAGGGACAACCGAGGGAAACTTCGGCTAATACCACATATGGTCTACGGATCAAAGGCTTCGGCCGCCCTGGGATGAGCCTGCGGCCCATTATTTAATCCTAGTTGGTGGGGTAACGGCCTACCAAGGGTACGATGGGTAGCTGGTCTGAGAGGATGATCAGCCACACTGGGACTGAGACACGGCCCAGACTTCTACGGGAGGCAGCAGTGGGGAATATTGCGCAATGGGCGAAAGCCTGACGCAGCCACGCCGCGTGAGTGATGAAGGCCCGAGGGTCGTAAAGCTCTGTCGGGAGGGAAGAAGTACTGACGGTACCTCCCAAGAAAGCACCGGCTAACTCCGTGCCAGCAGCCGCGGTAATACGGAGGGTGCAAGCGTTGCTCGGAATCACTGGGCGTAAAGGGTACGCAGGCGGTGCGTTAAGTCGGATGTGAAAGCCCGGGGCTCAACCCC